>NZ_JMQM01000004.1 GCF_000733725.1 Nitratireductor basaltis
GACCTTACTGCTCGGGGCATGCTCTTTCTCCTCTGTCCCGTCACTACGAGACAAGGATGAGGGATACCCATGCAAGGAACAAAAGCCGACGAAAGTCGTACAAGGAGGCAACTGCTGCACGAACAGCGACAGCCTCCCTGCCCTTCTCCCCGCGCACGTCGTTCGCCGGAGTAACGTTTTCCTCCTTCTCGGAATCGACTTGCCAGAGATTTGAATCGCTTGTCCCTGATTCAGAATCCGAAGATCTCAATTTATTTCAAAGTAAGATGCCTTGCCTGCACGTGGAGATGCATTCTTCAGCTGGCAGAATCGCTTTTCCATCATCCGGAATCGCTGGTCCGCATTGCGGAATCGGCTTCCACCGATCCTGAATCCAGACATCTCAAATTTTTTCGCGTTGCAGGCACTGCATCATGGGTTGGCTGCATCTCATCACGCATCATTGCGCATTGCCGCACCTTCTCGAGCACCCGGGCAAGCGGTTCGCCTTCAAGAGTCCCGTGCTCAAGCAGGGCTTCAGCAACGATCTTGATCCCCCTGACATTCTGTCGAACCAAGGCAAGCGCCTCTGCATAAGCCTCATCGAGACGTCTACTCACTCTCGCTCGCAATTCCAGATCGCTTGCTAGAGCATCCTCCCAGGTGTCAGGTGATCGGTAGACGAATGGTTGACGAGCTCCCACGCCGACCGATGCTTCCAAAGAGAAGGCCAAGGCCGTTGCTTGAGCCAGATCAGATTGCGGACCGCCGCCTGCGCCGAGCGTTGGTCTACCCACTACCACCTCTTCAGCCGCTCGACCTGCAACATATGACCAGATCAGGCTTTTTCGACCCTCTTCGTGATGCATGACGTCCGGATGGAACGTGGATTGCGTGTAAGGCCGTCCGTCCGATCCCTCGATCGTTACCAACTCAACCTCGGCTACGCCCGTCAGGGTCCGAGCGACGACATGTCCGGCTTCATGCACTGCGAAGCGATACCGCAGTCCATCATCCAGCTGAGGCAACCGATTCTTGATCCGCGCTTCGACATCATGGAGCGTCACCGCGCGGTCCTCACGGCGAGACCTCTGCCGCGCTTCCCGCACCAGCTTTTCGATATCGGCACCACTCATGCCATTGGCGCGGCGGGCGATGCGTAGGAGCTGCTCAATTTCGGCACCTTCAATCGGAAGATGGCGCTTAAGATGATGCCGCAGGATGCCCGAGAGAGACTTCGTATCCGGGAGCGGGATCTCGATGTGTGTCTCAAGGCGGCCCGCACGAACGAGGGCCCGATCCAGCAGCTCCGGTTTGTTGGTGGCACCAACGATGACTACCCCCTCACGTGCGACGGCACCATCCAGCAGCTCGAGCGCCTTATTGATGAAAGAGTTCCAGTACGAACTATCCCTGTCTTTGTGCCCTCCTCTTGTGCCAAAGCCGTTAATCTCGTCGATAAACAAGACAATCGGTCTATGCCGCTCAGCCTCTTCAAAAGTCTCCCGCACCCGCTGCAGCACCTCGCCGAGCGCGCTCGGCTCCAGCCAGGTTGACACGGATGTAGCCAGCAGAGGCAGCTGAAGGCTATTTGCCAGTGCTTTGGCAAAAGTTGTTTTGCCTGTTCCAGGGGGCCCGTGAAGCAGGAGGCGCGTGATCATGTCCTGCCATTCCAGTTGCCCCTCGCGCCAAAGGACGAGATCATTTTTCAGAGCAATAGCCCACTCCGCAGCTTCGCCGTAGCCGGAGAGCGCCTCCACCCGCAGGGCATTCTCATCATCCGGAGCAGCAGGCTGAATGAGTTCACCACCTGTGTCTGCAGTTCTGCTGTGCGATGAGGGAGCGTTGCGAGCGCTCTTCTTGCTCTGAGCCGAGTGTTTTTCAGGTGGTTGGGCAATTTTTGCCTGAAGCCGCTTGAGGACCTCCGAGCCGCTCATGCCAGGCCGAATGCACCAGAGCAGATCATCCAGAGAGAGTGTACTGCAGTCTTCTGGACTCACGGCATCCAGCATATCCAGATCATCTGCCGCGCCGATGACATGCCGCGCAACTTCTTTCAACAGTGCTGGTGACAGCGGATTGCAGCTGAGCCTCAGATCAGCCGACTGCACCAGTCGCTCTGGCAGGAGATCGGGGTGATCCGCGATCGCCAGCAGCGGCAACCCAGTGGTCGGAGCATGCTGCAGTCCTCGTGCGACGTCTCGTCTAGAGATCTCGTAAGAAGACTCAATCAAAATTGTAAGTCGCGGCGAGTAGGGCCGCATAACTGAAGGTGCAGCCCAGTCGAGAGTGATACGATCCACGGGGATCATGGTGAGCGGACGCGGCAGCAGAATCCCGCGGCGTAGAAGATGCGAGCAGCATCGTTCGAACCCAGGAACGGCTCCTTCCAGAGCGACAACAGGTCGGGGCCGTGACAGCAAGGCGTACAGGTCCGTCAGTGAATGGCCACTGTGCGCAGCCGCATCGCCAAGCATTAGAATGGTGGCGATCTCCGCGGCCAAAGCAGGCTCCACAGCGTCATGGACAGCAATTAGAAGCTCCTTCACCTGCTCCGCATCTGCCCCTTCTTCATCGTCATCAGGGCCGATCAGCGTGTCTGTCTTCTTGCCGAAAACCTCGTCTTCCTCGTCGCCGTTGAAGGCGAGGCAAGCGATCATCTCCAGGCGCAACTTCCGGCGCAGTCCACCCCTCAGAAAAACCTCACTTTTGTGTCCCGGTGCATAGCGCACGGGTGCGTCCTCACCCGCGGTGACGCGCTGAAGAACTTTCAGATTCACCGCAGCTTGCAGCGCGTGCCTGTATGTCTGATGCCGCAGACGCCGGAGCCAGAAGCGAAGGAGTCGGTCCCGAACCGGAGCGTGGGGAGAAGCCATACTCATGCCCCCTCTCCTGCGACAACTTTAAGCTTCGGTCTATGCCGCTGATCCGAGGCGAGCTGACCTCGCGACGCAAGCCAATGCCAGACTAGGATCGCAGTCGGGTCACCTTCATCGACCATCTCCACGAGCCTGCGCAAGACCCAGTTGGCCATCGGTAGATTGTGGTGGCGACCCAATCGCGCCATCCGGATCGCAGCGCCTACAGCACCCGCGGACCTGTCGCGTCTGTACTCGCGTTCGTAATGCGTCCCCTCGCGCAAATCATCCAGGGTCAAGCCAATGCTTCTGGGGAATAAGGTCGTCTGAAGTTCGTCCATGGCAAGAGCCTCCGGCCGCCGGCGATTGCGCCCGCGCTGATAAGATTGAAGATGGAAATCGGAAAGCGTGCTGGTGGCGCTTCAGGCGCGACCAGCGGGATCTATCGCGCCAAGGCAGCGTGGAAATCCGACTCGGATCCGTGGAATCGTTGTGCCTGAGGCATCATGATCCTGCTGATCGTCAGCTTCTGCCTTGTCTTCTGCTTCATCCGTGAAGTCAGTAGGACGCGGAGGAGTTGGAGCATCACCTACACCTGCCATACGCAGACACAACTCTCTCATTTCTTCGCGCACGCGTTGCGCGAACAGCCGACGCAGTCCCAGCATAGCCTCGCCCGCATAGCTCAGGCGAAACAGATCACCCACTTCACGCAGCGCAAAGATGCCGCGCTGCGGTTCGCTCTGTTCGCTAGAGCCGTCAATGATCGCGACATCGATCTCTTCAATGCCGCGCAGTCCCTGCTTGTAGAGAACATCGCCAGCAGCAAGAGCCGAGGCCATCATTTTCCTGCGCAGGTTCTTGATCTTGTTCTCCGGATACGATGAGAGCGATCGCTTCACGTCGAGGATATGCGCCCGTCGCGCCACTCGATCGACGATGACCAGATCAGGCATATAGCTCGTCTTGGCGAATACCTCGGATGGCAAGGCAATGGCTTCAAGTGTCGCCCAGTCATTGCGCTCCAACAGCTCAAGTGCAGCGGGCACAATGGGAAGCGGTTCCGCAAGCTGGACCACCCGCAGATCGGGGTTGAGTGCTGCAATACGTTCAAGCCCGGCCTCAAGGAGCTTCCCCTCGTGGAAGGTGACGGCACGAACCAGAAAGTTGAGGTCTGCATAGTCGCCAAAGACCTCATCTTCCCTGTATGCTCCGGAGCGGATGTTTTCGAAACTCTGCTTCACCAGACCTGCGAGGATCGGTTCCAGCTCCGGAGGAACGGAGGACGGGCCGAGAGCCATATGGGAAACGGATGCGCTGCGCGCGGCAGCACGATGTGCATGCGACATGGGAGGAACTCCAACGAGATCAGTTGCGGTACATGAGCTGCAGACGATCGCGATCGCTTCCGCACCCAAAGAGGAGCAGAGTGACACGGCATGACATCTGCAGATGAAGATGAGCGGCTGAGTTCAGCCTGAGCGGCAGCGTGACGCTATACGCGCGCGCTCATGCACGTAATCTGGAGGGAGAAGCGCTTCCATCAAGGAAGCGAATAAGCTAGCAGTTTTCATAGCCCAATGCCTTCTGACTAAGGTTGCGGGTCAGGCCTTCGCAAGTGTTACCAGCACTCGCGGAGGCCACTTTGTCTGCTCCGGCATGAGGAGCAGGAGTGAATGTGGATCGCTTTAACCCGGATCACAAGTTGCAATTTTGCCGACCCGCGACTTTCGCGATCGCATGGTTAACGGCGGGCTCAGGCCGCGGCGTCGGCGGCGACAAGTACAGGCGCTGGACTTCTTTCGATGTGCTGACAAAAAAAGAGCCAGGGCATAGCTCGGGCTCAATCCTCCCAGAATTGGAGGTCTTGGGAACTACATCAGCTTGCACTTCAGACCCGCACGAACTGTGTGCGCGGACGGATCAACCTCGAAGCCAATGACGTCAAAGTCTTCTGTTCCGTAGTCGGAGTAGCGGTATACCAGGTTGAAGGTGGTGCGATCGGCGACCGCCGTCTCAATGCTCCCGCCGACGGAATGGCATCCACTAGTTGGTGGCGTTGTCAAGCCGCGGGTGGAAGCCAGACGGAGCTTTGGACACGAGTCGCTCCAGGCGATCACGCTTTCTCCCTTTTTGTACTGAGAACACGGCCTGCTTCACATCTTAAAGATCGAGCATAATATTTCGCGCCAGCGTTAAACCAAACGCAGGGGTTGTCGCAGCAAAGATACCGCATCAGATTCTGGGCTCCCGGCGAAAATTTTCGTCTCTATCATGCCGCCGAAGCCTTTTACTTGAACGGAGCCCGCGGCGCATCATGCCGAAGAACGCAATCATCTACGCGCGCTATTCAACGGACCTGCAGAACGAGGAGACGATCGACGCGCAGATCAGCGCTTGTCGCGATTATGCGGAGCGCCACGGGTGGATTGTCGAGCACGTCTTCAGCGACAAGGCTGTCACCGGTACGAGCTTCAAGAGCAGGCTTGGCATCCAGAACCTTTTGCGGCGGGTAAAACAGGGCGGTGTCGACATCGTGCTATGTACGGCGACGGATCGCCTGTCGCGAGATTCCGAGCACAGCCACCACATCTACAAGACGCTGACCCACCACCGGATCGAACTGCACACGAGCCAAAGCGGCAAGGTCAACTCCCTCGAATTCGGATTGAGGGCGACGATCGCGCAGGATTTCATTGCCCAGACTGCGGCGAAGACGCATGACGGCATGAAGCATGTGGTAAAGCAGGGCCGCGTCGCTGCAGGATTGAGCTACGGATACAGAGTGAAGAGCCTCTATGATGCCAAGGGGGATCGCATCCCCGGTCACCGGGAGATCGTCCCCGAACAGGCAGACATCGTCCTGCGCATATTCACGGACTATGCGAACGGCAAGTCACCGCAAAAGATCGCCGCCGAACTGAACGAAGAAGGAGTACCTGGACCGCGTGGTGCGCTATGGCGCGATACGGCAATCAGAGGCCACGGCTCCCGTGGCACCGGTATTCTCAACAACGAACTTTATCTCGGGCGCATCGTATGGAACCGTCAGAGCTTTTCGAAGGATCCGGAGACAGAGAAGCGCCAGGCGCGACCAAACGGCAATGACCAGTGGATCACGTCGGAGGTTCCTGAGCTGAAGATCGTGCCCGTCAGCCTCTGGAATCAGGTCAAGGCAAAGCAGAGTGAGGTGAAGGATATTCACCAACGAACCCTGACCAACCCGCTCAACCGGTCGCACAGACCGAGTTATTTGCTGAGCGGCTTGTTGGAATGCGCTGAATGTGGTGGCCCCTATGCCATCATGGCGAAGGACAGATACGGCTGCACAAATCACAAAAAGAAGCTTGGATGCTCCAACAGCCGGACCGTCGTCCGTTCTCATATTGAGGAGCGGGTCATCAAGGCTTTTCCAGAATCGCTGTTCAACCCGTCAAGTCTGGAAGATATGCGTCGCGAACTGAACGACAAGGTCGAGGCTGACCGAGCAACGCGGAGGAAGGCTCGAACGACGCTCGAGAAGAAGCTCGTCAAGATTGACGAACAGGTCAACAATCTGGCGATGGCCATTGCCAATGGTGCAGGTGGACCGCTCGAGACGCTGACCGGTCTCATCGAAAAGCTGGAAGCAGAGCGCGAGACGCTCAAAGTGGACTTGAACAACTTTCCGGAAGACAACACACAAGGCGCTCAATCACCGCTGATCCTCTCACCTTCCATGTTCAAGACAAGCTTGCAGGTTCTTTGTAGCGCCGAAGCGGTCAATGCAAATGATGAGGTCAAGCAGGCTTTTATTCAGCTGGCACGCAGTCTCATCCAGAAGGTCATCGTTGCGCCCAGAGATAAGAAGGGCGTCGACCTCACCATCCATGGGCATCTCGCGACCGTGCTTGCCACGCTGGAAGCCTGGCGTGAGGAGGAGCGCCGCCTGAAGGAGGGCTATCACCAAGAGTTTGTGAAGAAGCGGGAAACTGGCGCGTTTCAGACGGTGGACGACCGTTTGCGCTTCATGGAGCGTGTGAGGCAGGAGCTTGAATCAAAAAAGCGCTCTTTCGAGCGCTTTCAAGTTTCGGTGGTTGCGGGGGCAGGATTTGAACCTGCGACCTTCAGGTTATGAGCCTGACGAGCTACCGGGCTGCTCCACCCCGCGTTGACGGCC
>NZ_JMQM01000005.1:0-2500 GCF_000733725.1 Nitratireductor basaltis
TGGTTGCGGGGGCAGGATTTGAACCTGCGACCTTCAGGTTATGAGCCTGACGAGCTACCGGGCTGCTCCACCCCGCGTTGACGGCCGTTGGGGCCTTGGGTGTTTTGCATGACGAAGCGCCGCTTCAGGGAGTTTCTTGAAGAGGCGCTTGGGTTTGTTGTGAGAGGTTTGAGTATTCATGCATTTGGCAGACCTGGCAGCGACCTACTCTCCCGTGTCTTAAGACAAAGTACCATCGGCGCTGGGGCGTTTCACGGCCGTGTTCGGAATGGGAACGGGTGCAGCCACCCCGCAATAACCACCAGGTCGGCAAAATGCATGAGTTGCTCATCGAGAAGCTGTGTTGAGTGGGTAGTGAGTAGCGAATAGTGAATAGGGTTCGCCATCGCCCATCATTGTGCCTTTTCTGGTTCACGCTGCATGGCTTTGAGCCAATTGGCGTGAGTGCTGGTAAATTGCCTATCCATTGGATGGATATGAGCAATGAGAATGATCAAGCCGATCGAGCTATTAGTACCGGTAAGCTTCATGCATTGCTGCACTTCCACACCCGGCCTATCAACGTGGTCGTCTTCCACGGCTCTCAGGGAATACTCGTTTTCAGGTGGGTTTCCCGCTTAGATGCCTTCAGCGGTTATCCCGACCGTACATAGCTACCCTGCTATGCGGCTGGCGCCACAACAGGTCCACCAGAGGTACGTCCATCCCGGTCCTCTCGTACTAGGGACAGATCCTGTCAATATTCCTACACCCACGGCAGATAGGGACCGAACTGTCTCACGACGTTCTGAACCCAACTCACGTACCGCTTTAAATGGCGAACAGCCATACCCTTGGGACCTGCTCCAGCCCCAGGATGCGATGAGTCGACATCGAGGTGCCAAACAACCCCGTCGATATGGACTCTTGGGGGTCATCAGCCTGTTATCCCCGGCGTACCTTTTATCCGTTGAGCGATGGCCCTTCCACGCGGGACCACCGGATCACTATGACCGACTTTCGTCTCTGCTCGACTTGTCTGTCTCGCAGTCAGGCAGGCTTATGCCATTGCACTCAGCGAACGATTTCCGACCGTTCTGAGCCCACCATCGCGCGCCTCCGTTACTCTTTAGGAGGCGACCGCCCCAGTCAAACTACCCACCATACACTGTCCCGGATCCGGATAACGGACCGCGGTTAGACATCCATGACGGTAAGGGTGGTATTTCAAGGATGGCTCCACGCAAGCTGGCGCCTGCGCTTCAAAGCCTACCACCTATCCTACACATGCCGACACGAATGCCAGTGTAAAGCTATAGTAAAGGTGCACGGGGTCTTTCCGTCTAACCGCAGGAACCCCGCATCTTCACGGGGAATTCAATTTCACTGAGTCTCTGCTGGAGACAGCGGGGAAGTCGTTACGCCATTCGTGCAGGTCGGAACTTACCCGACAAGGAATTTCGCTACCTTAGGACCGTTATAGTTACGGCCGCCGTTTACCGGGGCTTCAATTCAGAGCTTGCACTCCTCCTCTTAACCTTCCGGCACCGGGCAGGCGTCAGACCCTATACGTCGTCTTGCGACTTCGCAGAGCCCTGTGTTTTTGATAAACAGTCGCTACCCCCTGGTCTGTGCCACCACATAAGAGTTGCCTCCTACATGGTCACGCTTATCCCGAAGTTACGCGTGCAATTTGCCGAGTTCCTTCAGCAGAGTTCTCTCAAGCGCCTTGGTATGCTCTACCAGTCCACCTGTGTCGGTTTCGGGTACGGTCTATACGGAGGAGCTATTTCCTGGAACCGCTTGGCGGCCTTCCCAATCCAGTAAGGGAAGACAACGGCTGCGATCCGTCACTACCTCCAGGCCCACGAATATTAACGTGGTTCCCATCGACTACGCCTTTCGGCCTCGCCTTAGGGGCCGGCTAACCCTGCTCAGATTAACTTGAAGCAGGAACCCTTGGACTTTCGGCGAGGGGGTCTCTCACCCCCTTTATCGTTACTCATGTCAGCATTCGCACTTCCGATATCTCCAGAAGCCCTCACGGGTCTTCCTTCACAGACTTACGGAACGCTCCGCTACCGCTCACCTTGCGGTGAACCCAAAGCTTCGGTGCATGGCTTTAGCCCCGGTACATTTTCGGCGCAAAACCCCTTATTTAGACCAGTGAGCTGTTACGCTTTCTTTAAATGATGGCTGCTTCTAAGCCAACATCCTGGTTGTTTTGGGAGTCTCACATCCTTTCCCACTTAGCCATGACTTGGGGACCTTAGCTGTTGGTCAGGGTTGTTTCCCTCTCCACCACGGACGTTAGCACCCGTGGTGTGTCTGCCGACTAGTACTCCTCGGTATTCGGAGTTTGGTTAGGTTTGGTAATCCGGTGAGGACCCCTAGCCCATCCAGTGCTCTACCCCCGAGGGTATTCGGTCGACGCTCTACCTAAATAGATTTCGCGGAGAACCAGCTATTTCCGAGTTTGATTGGCCTTTCACCCCTAGCCACAAGTCATCCCGATCTATTG